>NZ_WHOH01000002.1 GCF_009741735.1 Lentibacillus sp. JNUCC-1 | reverse complement strand
TGTTGTCGCCTGGTTTGACATCCCAAGTGACGATTTCACTTTCATGAATTCCCTCGCCACTGTCGGGTAATTTAAATGAATAAATCATTTCTAGTCCTCCTTGATCAATTGAAATTTAAAAGTCGTATACTTCTTTGACTTTCTCGATAATATTAGTTGAGTTTGGAATCCAATCTGCTTCTGCAGCACCAAATGGAAATACAGGTCTGGACCTGTATCTTGTAATAGGTGCTTCCATGTACATGAAAGCTCGTTCACTTATTTCAGACATGATCTGTCCAGCTGTACCTGCTTGACGCTGAGCTTCCTGTGTTACAACAACACGGCCTGTTTTCTTAACAGATTCAAGGATCGTTTCCATATCAATTGGAGAAACAGTTCTCAAATCGACAACTTCTACAGAAATGTCATTTTCTAATTCCTTAGCAGCTTTAAGTGCTTCAGGAATCATCAGACCATAACCAATGACAGTTACGTCAGAACCTTCGCGGGCAATAGCTGCTTTATCAAGTGGTACACGGTAGTCTTCATCAGGAACTTCTTGTTTGATTGAACGATAAAGTTTCAAGTGTTCAAGGAAGATAACCGGATCTTCACTTTCAATGGAAGAAATCAGTAAGCCTTTAGCATCGTATGGGTTACTTGGAATAACAACACGTATACCAGGCACCTGAGCCATTAGGCCTTCTAAACTGTCAGAGTGAAGTTCTGGTGTGTGGACACCGCCATAAGGTGCTCTGATTGTGATAGGCATATTCCTTGTATTGGCCATACGGTAGCGCATCCGAGAAAGCTGAGCGATAAGAGGTGACATTGCTTCAAGGATGAAGCCTGAGAATTGAATTTCAGGTACAGGTCTAAACCCTCTGTAGCAAGCCCGATTGACATGCCTAAAATTCCGGATTCAGCCAATGGTGTATCAAAAACGCGATCTACACCATGCTTGTCCTGTAGACCAGAAGTGACACGGAAAACACCGCCATTTGGTCCAATATCTTCACCATAAAGTAAAACATTTTCATCTTGAGTCAATTTATAATCGAGAGCTTCCACTAACCCCTTGAACGATTGTTTTTTCACTCATCTTCATTCATCTCCTTTTCTTCGTATTCAGCAATTTGTTCTTGAATATTTTGAGGAGAAACATCGTACATGTTTTTCAAGAAGTCTGAGACTTTTTGTTTGTCAGCTTGCCCAACTGCAGCAACTGCTTGTTTGATTTCCTGTTTACATGCTTCGTCGACTTCTTCACCTTGTTCTTCGCTCCAAGTCCCTTGGCTTCAAGATATTTATTCATGCGAACAAGTGGATCTTTTTGTTCCCATTCTTCTAATTCTTCATCTTTACGATAGCGAGTAGGGTCATCAGACATAGTGTGTGGACCGAAACGATAAGTCAATGCTTCGATAAGAACAGGGCCTTTGCCGGCTAGAGCATGATCACGGGCAACTTTCACTGCTGAATACATTGCGAGCGGATCCATTCCATCAACTTGGATACCAGGAATACCAGCTGCTACTGCTTTTTGAGCAAGTGTTTAGCATTTGTCTGTTCATCAACTGGAACTGAGATACCATATCGTTGTTTTGAATAATTGGGATGTATGGTACGTTGTATGCACCGGCAAAGTTGATGCCTTCATAGAAGTCACCTTGAGATGTAGCGCCATCTCCGCTGAGTGACATAACAACATTATTTTTCTGACGTTTTTTCATTCCGAATGCAACACCCATGGCGTGTGTGATGTGACCGCCGACGATAACTTGGGGTGCATAAGCCTGAAGTTCTTCAGGGAATTCGTTACCTTTCATATGACCTTTATACCAAAGGAATGCTTTTTCCAAAGGCAGACCATGGAAAATAAGTGGAACTAAGTCGCGATAAGTACCTGCGAAAAAGTCGCCATCTTCTAATGCAAATTGAGTTGCAACTTGGCTGGCTTCTTGTCCACCGCCTGGAGCATAGTTACCTAGGGCGCCTTGACGGTTAAGTAATGTTACGCGTTTATCATACGTGCGAGCCCAAACTAATCTTCTCATTAGTTCAGTTATTCCTCGTCACTTAAATTTGGTTCTAAATCGGAGTTTACAACTTCGCCTGTAGGGGCGAGTACTTGATAAAAAGGAAAAGCATCTTCATATCCTTTTACAAGGCTGTCTAATCAATAGTCTTTGCATTTTTCTTAGACATATTGTCAACTTCCTTTCCACTTGTTATGGTTGTTAATTGTATATACAACTTACATTCTTAATGTACCACCGATTTAAGCGTTTGACTAATTGATGTTTTTTATACGGGTATTAGTTTTTTCAAACGCTTACAAAGAGAGTATTATTTGATTTTTTAGGGTGATAATGATTTGTTTTTGATTAATTTCTTGACAATAACAAAAAATCTCCACTTATCATTTTCGATAAGTGGAGATTTTGATAGCTTCAAATTGTTTTAATCGATATATGTTTCATGGATTTGATAGATTCCTTGGGCGTCAATATCGAAGTCTTTCACAGAGTCATCTACTCCCAGCAGATACTCCTGGTGGTGGATATAGATCATTGGTGCTACATCAATGAGTATTTCCTGGGCTTCTTTATAGAGTTTTTTGCGTGTATCAGGATCGGTTTCGCGTCTGGCTTCTTCGAGTGCCTCGTCAACATCATCATTAGCCCCCTCTGTTAGGATAGTTGTCGTACGAGGCAAACGTGGTATGATTAACTAAATAACACGGAGGTCATCGTAATGACAAATAATGGGATACGTTATTCAGAAGAACGAAAGGCTGCGATAGTGAAGCGGATGATGCCACCACAAATGAATCCGTAAGGCATTAAGTGAGGAAGTAGTATTTCCGACGCAACGTTGTATAATGGCGGAAAGAGGCCAGGGAGTCAGGTGCGGCAACACCTGGAAACGGACAAACAGCGACCGTTGGTGCAGTGAAGATAAGTTTTTGATTGTTATGGAAACATATGCCATGAATGAGGAGGAGATAGCGGAGTATTGCGCAAGAAAGGCTTGTACCGTGAACAGATTAATGCTTGGCAACAAGTTTGCCTTCAGGCAAACGGCAATGCTTTTAACCAAGCCAAAGCGTTAACTGGACAACTAAAAGAGGAAAAACAGCGATCCAAAACATTGGAAAAGGATCTTCAAAAAAAGGAGAAGGCGCTGGCAGAAGCTGCCGCATTGTTACTCCTAAGAAAAAAGGCCCGAGCGATTTGGGGGGACCAAGAGGACGAATGATAGGCCCACCAGATCGCGCACGTGCCGTGGAATTGATTCAAGAAGCTAATCGAAATGGCGCACGTCTTTCAAAGGCATGTGAAGAATTGCATATTCATGTGCGGACCTATCAGCGGTGGGTGTCTGAAGGCGATGTCAAAGTCGATCAACGCCCGCATGCCAAACGGCCCACGCCTAAAATAAACTATCGGAAGAAGAAAGGGCAGAAATTTTAGAAGTTGTGAACCGAGAAGAATATGCCGATTTACCTCCTACTCAGATTGTGCCGCAACTGGCCGATCAGGAGAAGTATATCGCATCTGAATCGACCTTCTATCGCGTACTGCGTGAAGAAGAAATGCAGAATCATCGTGGCCGCAGTCAGAAGCCCAAAAGACGGGTTCCTGAAAGCATCTAGCAACTGCGCCGAACCAAGTTTGGACATGGGATATCACATGGCTTGGGGGCCTGTGAAAGGACTGTTCTTACCGACTGTATTTGATTCTTGACCTGTTCAGTCGCAAAGCTGTGGGTTGGGAAGTATGGGAATCAGAGGAGGCCCAATACGCTGAGAAACTCGTAAAGAAAGCTGTGCTTAAAGAGGGATAAAAGGCAGCCCTTTGGTACTACACTCTGATAATGGCAGCCCTATGAAGGCCGCGACATTCCTTGGGTTACTTGAGACCTTGGGCATTCAAAGCTCGTTCTCTAGGCCGCGCGTAAGCAATGACAATCCATTTTCGGAGGCAATGTTCCGCACACTTAAGTACCGTCCTGAGTTCCCTCATAAAGGGTTTGCTTCCTTGGAGGATGCGAGAAAGTGGGCAGGACAGTTTATTAAGTGGTACAACGAGGTTCATTTACACAGCGGTTTAAATTTCGTGACCCCTGCACAATGCCATAGTGGAGAATTTAAAGATATATTGGCAAAAAGGCATGACGTATATGAACAAGCAAAGCAACATCATCCAGAACGCTGGGGCGCAAGAAACACAAGGGATTGGTCACCTCATGAAGAGGTTGCATTGAATCCTATGCGTGAAGAGACTTTATTGGCTATAGGAGATTAATAGAATGGGTTTTTTATCACCTGATGATTTGAAATGAAAGAATGGTTTTCCCTTTCATTTCAAATCATCAGGGCAGCAAGCAAAGCGCGGTAGCTATGGTCATATGGCGTGAAATTTAAAGAAGCTAAACTGCTTCATGCGACAACTATGTTGACAAACACCGATATGAAATCGCCAACTTTTATTAACGAAGTAAGAAGAAATACCGAAGGAAGTGTAAGGGAATATCTGTTTTATGATAGCTTTAAAAACGTCAAGTTTCCTTATATAACTAACAAAAATGAACAAGTTAAAATAGGTATCTTCCTTAAACAAATGGATGACGCTATTATGTATCGACAACGAGAACTAGATACTCTCAAGCAAACAAAACAGGGATTCTTGCAAAAATGTTTCCAAAGAAGGAGAGTCTGTGCGGAGATTCGGTTTCCAGGGTTTAGCAAATCTTGGGAACAACATAAATTTCAAGATGACATTATATCAATTCAAACAGGTACAAATTTACTAGGTAATGAAATAATAGCGGCGTTCCACTGATTAAAATGGGTAATATTCAAAGGGATATATTTCTTTCGATAAATTAGAATACCTAGATACTAATGAAGTTATTACTAAAGAAAATCTTATTTATAATGGAGATTTTTTCTTTAATACAAGAAATACACTTGAATTAGTTGGGAAGGGTGCAACTTGGTTTCTAGAAGATGAAAAGTATGCGTTTAATAGCAACATTGCAAGATGCACTTTAAAGAATATAGATACATACTTCTTTAATTATCTATATAATACAGAAGATTTAATTAGACAGGTAAAAGCAAGAGCAGTAGGAACAACAAGTGTTGCAGCTATTTATTCCAGGGATTTAAAATCAATAAAGTATATGATTCCAGATATTAAAGAGCAAACCAAAATCGGAAACTTTTTCAAACAACTAGACACACCATAGCCTTTCATCAACAAGAACTAGAAACCTTAAAACAAACCAAAAAGCTTTCCTACAAAAAATGTTTGTCTAAGCACCAGAGAGGAGGAAGAATCATGACAAGTTTATCCCATAATGATGAAGCTGAAGTCGAACATCGGCTCATTGAAGTGCTGGAGAAGGGTATAATCAATGGGATTTCCGTCCTGATTTAAAATCGGAAAACGCCCTCTGGAACAATTTGCGTGAAAAAATAACACAAAACAACTTATCTGAAATTGGTGAGCATCCGATTACAGATAAAGAGTTCGACACGATCAAAACTGAATTACTATTAAAGACAAAAACCCCCTTTGATTCTGCAAAGTGGCTTAAAGGGGAGAATGGTATTGCACGCATTACGATTGAAAGAGAAAATACTGACTTAGGGCAGATGTCATTAGTGTTGTATTCCAATCGTGATATAGGTGGTGGCATTTCTACATATGAAGTCGTTCACCAAATTTCCAAACAAAAAATGCATGCAGATGACCGTGATCGTCGTTTTGATGTCACTCTTTTAATTAATGGTCTACCAATCGTTCAAATTGAATTAAAACAAGCAAGCGCAAAAGATGGTGTGTTTCAAGCGTTTAACCAAATTAAGAAATATGCTGAAGAAGGAATGTACAGGGGGAATATCTTCTCTACATTGCAATTATTTGTTGTGTCTAATGAACAAACGACACGCTATTTCGCGAATGCGATGCCAAAAGATATGCATAAAAAATTCCTATTTAGTTGGCGAACGACGGACAATAAAAAGATAGAAAATCTTTATGAATTTGTGAAACAAGTTTTAAATATTCCAGATGCGCACCGATTAATTGCTGATTACACGATTGTGAGTGAAGACCAGGATAATAAGACATTAATGGTTTTACAACCCTACCAAATCCATGCCATCCAGGCCTTGTATAAATCTGCAATGCAGCATCAGTCCGGGTTTGTTTGGCATGCAACTGGCTCTGGGAAGACATTAACAAGTTTTGTATCTACCAAGCTATTAGCACAAAAACCGGGTATTGACCGGACGATTATGTTGATTGACCGTAAAGACTTGGATAACCAAACGACTTCCGAGTTCACAAAATTTGCTTCAGAATATAACACTGGTATCTCCTCTGGTAACGCGAGGTCTAATAGTTTAATAGTAGGTACTGGCAGTGCAAGAGAGTTAAGTCATACGTTACTCTCTGATGCCAATACAAATACAGTCATCATCACTACGCGCCAAAAGCTAGAGTCTGCCTTGCGTTATGCCGAGAAGGTAGAAGAGAATAAAGGTACGCAACGATTTAGAAAGTTATTAGGCCAGCATATCGTGTTTATCGTGGATGAATGTCACCGCGCATTAAGTGCAGAAGGTATGGAAAAAATGAAAGGTTTCTTTCCAAATTCTACTTGGTTTGGCTTTACAGGAACGCCAATTTTTAACGTCAATAAGAAGCAGGCGAAAGGGCAGTTAGCGAGGACGACACGTGATCAGTATGGAGATGTTTTACATACCTATACTATTAAAAATGCCTTAGAGGATGAATCTGTATTAGGGTTTCAAGTAGAACATGTAGACACCATTGAACGCACGTCTTTAAATAATCACATTTATGACCAACTCAGGCAGAGTGGAAAGTATGCTGACGCCACGGATATTAAAATAAACGATGTGATTGATCAAATGGATGGAATCGAGAAGGAAAAGTATATCGAACCATCTGTTTTTGAAAGTGATGAGCATATTCAAAAGGTGATTCACAAGATCTTTCGTCCAGATAATGCTTATATGAAATTTGACTTTCAAAATGGGCGCCCGCAGAAATCTGCCATTTTAACAACCAGTTCTATCGATATGGCAAAACGTTATTATCATGCTATTAAGGAAGTGACGAAAGATCCAGACTGGATGAAGAATGAATTCCCTGATCATCCTATAAGAAAAGGACGTACCATGGAAGACCCAGACTTTCCACGAATTGCGATTACATATTCTTTAGAAGAAAATGAGGATCATGCAGCAGAGAGTCAAGATGAAATGAAAGAAATCATGAAGGATTATAATGATTACTATAATACGGCTTGGTCACTTGAAAGTGTAGATCGTTATAATGGCGATATTAATAACCGTTTAGCCCGCAAGAGGGCGGAATTTAAAGAGTTTGGGAAACAAATTGACCTTGTGATTGTTGTCGAACGCTTATTAACAGGATTTGATGCACCTACTGTCCAAACCCTTTTTGTTGATCGGAATTTAAGTTATGCCAATTTGATTCAGGCCTTTTCGCGAACAAATCGGACATACCCAGAAAAGACAAAGGGATTAATTGTGACCTTCAGGAAGCCTTACACAATGGAATATAATGTGCAGGAAGCAACAAAGCTATACTCTGATGATAGAGAAGAATCCACCTTAATCTATCCAACGTACGATGATTCAAAGAAACGTTTTAAAAAGGCGCACAAAGAATTGGAGACAATTGCGCCTCACATTGAGAATATAGACGAGCATACGCCCATTGAAACTCGAGTTGAATTTGTAAAAGCGTTTCAAGAATTAAATAATGCTTACGAGGCGCTTGTAACCTATAACGAATACAACGATGATATGGAAACTTCAAATACACTTAGAGATCAAGTCATGACGATTGAAGAATCTTTTGGCGTATATAACACAGTTAAAGGATCATTAATCGATGACGAGGATTCTGGCGATGAACCAGATGTTGATTTCTCTGATATTGAATTTTACGGCGCGAATGCAGCCAAGATTTATGATGTTGATGCAACTTATATTGATAAGCTACTTGAAACATACTCAGCCAATAATAAAAATATCCGTGACGATATAGAAAATGCACTTCAAAAACTAGAAAAAACAGAAATTGTTAAAAATGTGTATCGGTACATTTTAAATGCAATTGATAATGAAGAAGTTGATAAAGATGAAGATATTTTTATTGTTAAAAGAGCATTCTTTACGGAGCGAAAAAACAAAGCAATAGAAGATTTTGCAAATACATGGTTCGTAGACAAAGATGAACTTCATTTATCCCAGGTTCAATATATGATTGGAATGGATCCTATACCAAACATCGGTGAAATCATTGACAGTAGGGATTTTGATAAGTATAAAGCAGTAAATCCTGATGCCAAACCATTCAAATATGGCCCTGGAATGAAACGTGAGTGGAGGAATGTGTTGGATGAAGTTGTTGTGCCGTTGGATGATGAGTTAAGGTAGAATTGCTCACCTTCTTTTTCTTTATTAAACATTAAGGATTTTATTTGGATAAAGTTGCAGGTTGGAAATGTTATTGCAAAAATTGTTGGTACTAAGATACTTAAAACAGTCTATGGAAATATCAACTATCTTGTCACTGAATTTTAGTGCACTGTTACTACCTCCAAATTATAGGAGTGGATTAAAATTAGGCTAAAACAATTAACAATATATAATTACAGAAATCTATCTGGAAAGATGTTCAAATTTAATCATGATATAAATTTTATTATTGGTGAAAACAACATTGGGAAAACTAATGTCTTAGACTTACTAAATATTATATTTAATAGGAGAGAATTTGAAGAAGAGGATTTCTTCGATAAAGATGAACCATTAGAAGTTAAAGCAAAATTAAAAATAGAAGATGGAGAAATAGGTATATTTGATGATTACTTTGCATTTGGTGAGGATAAAACAATAATAAATATATTGATAAAGCAAGAGACTATAGAAGACAATATTAAGTATTATGAGGAAAGAACAGGGGATGAAATATATAGAACAGCAATAAAGTCTTCACACTTTATTTCTTACGGTTCTGTAAGAAACCCCAATAAAGAGCTAAACTTTAATGGGAAAAACAATTTTTTGAATGAATTGATGAAAAAGGTCTTGGTTCAACAAGAAAATTTTGAAGTATTAAACGAAGATGCTGTTGATCAATTGTTGTATTCTATTAACTATTATATCCATAAACTGGATACTTTTAATCTGTTTAATATTACAGCTGGTACAGGCGAGAGTATTAATAATATGTTAGGTCGGTTAATTCAACTTTTAGCAGAAGAAAAATATGAACTTAATGAACTAGGTGAGGGTACCCAATTTTTAAATTCTATTCCTCTTGTTTTATTAAATCAAATATCAAATATATTTAATAATAAGAAACAGAACGCAATCATTGAGGTAGAAGGTAGAAAAACATTAAATGTTATCATTTCTATCGATGAGCCCGAATTACATCTACATCCTCACTCACAGAGGTACTTCATTCATTATATTAAGAGTATACTAAACAATGAGGATAAGAATTTTAATGAATTGCTGAATTTTTTATTCGGTATTGACGCTATACAGGGACAATTATTTATTATTACACATTCTCCTTTTATACTAGATAATGACTATAAACAGATAATTAGAGTTTACAGGAATTTAAGCGAAGAAGTTTTAGTGAAAAATGGATTGGATATAGATATAGGAAAATCATTAGAAAAGCATTTATACAGATTTTTTAATGAGTTAAAGGAAGCATTTTACGCAAAAAAGGTGTTAGTTGTAGAGGGAGAAACAGAAATTGGTGCGGTTAATCCATTGTTTGAACGAGAGGGTATTAATCCAAATAAAGAAGGAATCAGCGTTTTAAACTCACATGGCGTAGAAAGAGTCCCCCAATTAATGAAATTATTTGAAAACTTCGGGGTTAAAGTTGTCGGAATTATAGATAAAGATAATGGTAATATAGATAATGAACCAAGATACCAAGGAATTAAGGGACTATTTCAAACAACTTTAACAGAATTTGAAGATGACATTGTTGAATGCTATAACTTCGATAAATATATTGATTTTTATGAAGCAAAAGATGTTTGTCTTATCAGTCGTGTCATGGGAGTAGCGAAGAAGTTTAATATAGATTTAAATCCAACCACTTCTAGTGATTTTATTGAACAATTAAGAAGACTCGAAGATGAAAAAAAGAATTTAATTTTTGCGGAAGTTAAAGAGAATTTTATTCGGGATTTAAAAAGTGATGGTAATAAAGGGGTGGTCAATGGAATGCTAGTTGCGGAACATGCTTTAGTGACCCCGGATTGTTTTAAAGCAGCATTTCAAGACTTGGTGAAGTCAGATGAATAAACTATTGGAATATCAAAATGAGATTATTGATTACTTTAATTCTGATATTCAGCAATTATCAGTAATTCAATCTGTTGCTCCAAGGTTTATTGTCGAGGCTCCTGCCGGTTATGGTAAAACAAAAGTATTAATAAATAAAGTAGTTTATGATTTATTGTGTAATAAGCCTAAAAACCACGAAAAAGTTCTGATGATAACATTTAGTATTAATTCTACTAGTAAAATGAAACAAGATATTGAAAAAGAAATTTCTTGTTTACCTGATAATTTGAAAAAAAGAATAAAAAGGAAAGTGAAAATTACAAACTATCATGGATTGGCAAGGTTAATTCTACGGAAATATGGTGTGGAATTTAGTGAAAAACTTCTTAGAATGGAGGAGTTAGATGTTATTGATGATGAAGTAGCAATTGGGAATTATCTGGTGTCTAAAGAGGACAAGATGGTTGTAGGCAAATACAATGAAGCTGTAAAAACTGCCAAAGCAGTTTTTATACATAATAACATAGAAGAATATAATAATGTTATTATTAATCAATTATTACCTAATAACTATATTACACACAACGGAATTATTACATTAACGATACAGTTGCTAAAAGAAAATAATGAATTGTTGGTTTTTTATCAACAATTATTCACCAATATAGTGGTTGATGAATTTCAGGATAGTAACCATCTGAATTTAATGTTATTAGAGTTATTATTGACTAATGAAAAAGTAAAACTTCAAATATATGGCGATCATCTTCAAAGAATTTACGGATTTATTGGTACTGTTCCCAATTTATTTGATATATTTAGTGAAAAGTATGATTGTAAGTATTATAAACTTCAGACGAACTATCGCTTTAAAGATAATAGAGAAATGTTAATGATAGACAATAAAGTCAGAAGTGTAGCATCTAATGCTTATAATAAGCTAGATAAAACACATAGTGAATACATTAAATACCATGAGACACATCAAGAAGAAGTACATGACATTGTATCTAGGTTAAAGAAGGGTATTGAAGAAAACTCGCAGCGAAATTTTGCTGTATTAGTTCCGCAGCGTGGACAAGATGTTGATGTTTTGATTAACGAATTAAAATATCAGGACATTACCTTTTATAATGCACTAAATATTGATGTTAACCATAAAGATTACAGACTATTTCATGAAATATGTGCTAGTGAATTTCAAAAACATTTTATGAGCAGTGTAAAAATTATTAAATCCGAAATAAATAAATGGTTTCAAAAGGTTGAGTATAGATTAGCGTCTACTGAAATAGATATAGATACAAAGAGTAGCTTTTTAAAATTATTTAAAGCCTTTGTAAACTCTATTGTGGTCAACAGCACATATAGAAAGTTAACGCAAAAGGAAAAAACGGAATATATATTGGAAGTTCTTTTAGAACATGAATTGAGTCGCTATCTCTCTGCAATAAAAGATGATATTCAGATCTTAACTATCCATTCCTCAAAAGGATTGGAATGGGATGAAGTATTTTTGATGGATATGGAAGAAGGAAAACTTCCTAGTTGGAGAGGAATGTGTATTGATTGTGACTACAAAGAGAATTGTAAAATTGAATTGAATGAAGATAATGAGATGGTTTTTATAGAACAACTTAGTGTATTTTATGTTGGTGTTACAAGAGCGCGTGAAAGAGTAAATATATCTGCTAGTAAAAATGTGCGCGCAACTTTAATAAAAATATATCATGTTTATTTGATGTGCTAAATATAAAACCAAAAAACCAAATACAAGAATAAACAACAATACAAAATCACACACAATTATCTTTGTTTTTGAGGCGCTCAAAACCATTGATTCCACAGTATTTCACAATTCAACAAAGCACAAAAAAAGCACAACACGCCGGGCATGATGTAATAAGGCAGTACGCCATCATAGTAAATTTATGCAAAGGCTGGTTCTTCATGCATTCAATAAAAAAACTTTACAACAGTTTTACAAAGGAATCATTATCCTTAACTAAAGTGACATCGGTGTTTGTCAACATAGTTGTCGCATTCAGCTAATTATTTTTTAAAATTTCATACCCAGTGATCATAGCTACCGCGCTTCGCTTGCTGCCCTGATGATTTAAAATGAAAGGTGAACCATTTTTCATTTCAAATCATCAGGTGATAGGCACTCTATGAATCACCTGAGGCCACGGCAGTATCCTCACGCATTGGATTCAGTGCAACCTCTTCATGAGGAGACCAATCCCTTGTGCCCCTGGATCCCCAACGTTCTGGATGTTTTTGTTTTGCCTGTTCATAGATGACTTGACGTTGTGCCAAAATATCTTTATATGCCCCATTATGGCACTGTACAGGTGTCACGAAATTTAAAGCACTGTGTAAATGAACGTCGTTATACCATTCGACAAACTGACTTGCCCATTTTCTCGCCTCCTCCAAGGAGACAAAACCTTCATGAGGAAACTCCGGTCGGTACTTAAGTGTCCGGAACATCGCTTCCGAATATGGATTGTCATTGCTTACTCGGGGCCTGGAAAATGAGCTTTGAATACCCAAGGTCTCAAGCAATCCAAGGAACGTTGCGGCTTTCATAGGGCTGCCATTATCAGAGTGCAGTACTAAAGGCCTGCCTTTGATTTCCTCTTTCAGTACAGCTTTTTTGACGAGCTTTTCAGCGTACTGAGCTTCCTCTGTTTCCCACACTTCCCAACCAACAACTTTGCGACTAAACAGATCAAGGATCAAGTACAATCGGTAGAATAATCCTTTCACAGGGCCGCCGAGCCATGTGATATCCCAAGTCCAAACCTGATTCGGTGCCGTTGCCAAGTGACTTTCGGGAATTCGCTTTTTGGGCTTTTGACTGCGGCCACGATGATTCTGCATTTTTTCTTCGCGTAGTACGCGATAAAACGTTGATTCGGATGCAATATATTTCCCCTGATCAGCCAGAAGGGGGATAATTTGTGTGGGAGGTAAATCGGCATATGATTCCTGGTTTACAACCTCCAGAATTTCGGTTCTTTCTTCTTCTGATATTTTGTTCTTGGGTATTGGCCGCTCTGCGTGAGGACGTTGATCGATCTTGACATCGCCTTCAGCCACCCACCTTTGATAAGTCCGTACGTGAATATGCAATTCTTCACATGCTTTTGAAAGACGCGCGCCATTTCGATTGGCTTCCTGAATTAATTCTACGGCACGTAAGCGATCTGACGGATCGATCATTCGTCCTCTTGGTCCCCCCAAATCGCTCGGGCCTTTTTTCTAAGAAGTAACAACGCAGCCGCTTCCGCCAATGCTTTCTCCTTCTTTTTTAGATCTTTTTCTAAAGACTGTGATCGTTGTTTTTCCTCTTTCAACTGTCCATTCAGCTCTTTAGACAAGCCAAGAGCTTTTCCATTCGCCTGAAGGCAAGCTTCTTGCCAGGCATTGATCTGTTCGCGGTATAAGCCTTTTTTCCGGCAATATTCCGCTATTTCTTTCTCGTTCATGGCATATGTCTCCATGACGACAAGAAACTTATCTTCGCTGCTCCATCGATCGCTGGTTTGCCCATTGCCAGGAGCTGCGTTACCAGACGCTCTGGCCTCCTTTCGCCACTTATACAGTGTCACGTCTGAGATGCCAGTCTCTTTACTCAATGCTTTCACTGATTCATTTTGTGGTGGCATCATCCGCTTCAATGCCGCCGTTTTTTGTTCCTCTGAATATCGCTTATTTGTCATTACGATGACCTCCGTGTGATTTAGTTAATCATACCACGTTTGCCTCGTACGACAACTATCCTAACAGAGGGGGACATCCAAGTGACGTACGTCTGAAATACCCCTCAATTATTCGGGGTTTAACGATATTAATTGCGAACACAGCGAAAAACAAAGCGCGGTACATCAATGGTTTGAGAGAAAAAGCTACATATTGACAGTAAAGCCCATAACTATGGTAAGGAAGAGGTCGCCAGTTCAAATCTGGCTGGAAGCTCTACGGCGTATCCCTTGGGCAATAAGGGATACGCTTTATTTATTGCATGTATATAAAAGGCAAGTATTTGGTTCGAGTGACGGAACGAGTGACGAACTAGAATAAAACGTTGAAAACGTCACTGGCCTTTTGTTCATCCTCTGTTGTGATATGTGAATACATATTTAACGTTGTCCTAATATCTTTATGTCCTAATCTTTTTTGCACGATTTTCATGTTGACACCTTCGCTTAAAATTAAAGATGCAGACGAATGTCTTAAATCATGGAATCGAATACGTTTGATTTTATCTTGATTACGATTCATGAATCTGCCCCACAGTTGAGTTACAGAGTCTGGTCGAAAAGGTTTGCCATGTACATCGCTGAATAAAAGGAAGACTTTCTTCTTATTTTGGTCCTCAAAGCCTGTCCATAAAGTTCCCATATCCTTTTTTAATTGTAATTTCTTTTTATGATAAGCTTGTAATTCCTCCATGAATTTATCAGGAAGTATGATGATTCTAGCATCTTTACCTTTCGTTTCCTTTAATACAATCCCTTTTGACTTAGTGCATTGTAGAGAGCGTTTTACAGTTATTGTATTGCTTTCAAAATCAATTGAGTCATCAGCTATTCCAAGTACTTCTCCACGTCTTAAACCACCGTATAAAGCGCATTTTGCCATTAGTTGATGATGCTCGGGCTGGTCTTCTAGCAGCTTAAAAAGTTCTTTTAATTCATGTTTATTGTAGAAGTCCTTATGTTGCTTCTTTTGCGTTTTAGGTTTAGAAACGTCCTCCATGGGATTCTCTTCTTTGTCAATATATTTCCATACGATCGCATGCTTAAATAAGGATTGCAATACCTTATGTTTCGTTTCCAATGATCCTCTGCCAGCTTTTCTTTCCTCAGTATAGAATTCAATAATGTGTAAAGGTTTGATAGCCTTTATTTTTTTCTTTTTAAAATACCTCTTTATCTGCTTTAAAGAAATATCATAACTTTCAAGTGTTGCCATATCTAATTCCGTTTGTGCGTAGTTTGTTCTCCATCTATCTATAAAGGCTGGCATGTATGGATTATCAATAGATAAATGAGAGTTCTCCATGATTTCTTGCTCAAATTTACTTAAAAGTCTTCTTGCCTCCCTTTTCCCACTTGCTTGAATAACCTTTGTCCGTCTGTTTCTCGAACCATCAGGATTTGATTCTAATTCCACGAACAATTTGTATTTTTTGTTTGGTATTAATTCGACGAATGAAGCCATTGTTGATTCTCCTTTTCACTTGAAATGGTTATTTTGCACTTTTGTGCGTCATTAAGCTCGGTCATCTGGTTCAAGTAATTAATGAGTTCAAACCACATCTTTTGTTGTTCGTCGTTCTTATTTAGAAAGACATTTACCTCTCCATTTAATGTATTAACTTCGCTGTGTCCTTCTAAAAAGTATACATGAACTTCCAAAAGAGCACCTCCAATTACCGCTATTTTTTTTTTATTATATACTTCCTATCATATAATGCAAACACATGTTCTGTTTTGTGTTAAAAATAAATCTCTAGTTCAACTAGAGATCGTAACTAATTTTATTTTCTGTCAGGATCGCTTTTAATTATTTCCCACATTCTACGTAATTTCTTTAAGTCCTCTTCGTCAGATTGAGGCAACTCTGTGTACCATCTTTCTAAGTCAGGGTCTGTTATTGCCTTGAAAAACTCTTTCTCATCTTTTCTATCTATAGGTGTAGGGTTATCTGTTCTTCCAAGAAGGTAATCAATACTAACTTCATAATAATCGGCAAGAGATTGTAAAATATCATAATCGGGTGTTCGCGTCTTTTTTTCATATGCTGTATAAGCAGGTCTTGAAACACCAATAATTTTGGATATTTGCTCTTGCGTCAAGTTTTTTTGCTTTCTTAAATAAATCAGCCTTTTACTTAGCATTGTTCTCCTCCTAGTAAGTTCATTATACTGTAACGTTTCGTTACAATAAAGGTAATGTAACAAAACGAAACAAAAAAGTATTTTTACCCTTGACTATGTAACAAAATGATACTATTATAAATGTAACGAATTGTTACATGTGGGAGGTGGTATATGTGGAAACAAAAAGAACATGGCTCAAACAATATAGGCATTTAAAGGGATACAACCAGGATCAGGTTGCCCGACAAGTTGACATTAAAAGATCGTATTATAATATGATCGAAAATGGAAAAAGAAATCCAAGCACAAAAGTAGCGAAGAATATAGCAGATTATCTTCAATTTGATTGGACTATTTTTTTTGAACACGAATGTAACGATGTGAAACAAAATGTTCTTTAGAAGATGAGGTACAAACACAGAAGGAGGTAATATAAATGCAAACTGTAGAAAGAGAAACTAAAGTTCGAGTAGTTAGAGGAGCGAAAAGCTTATCACGCTATTTACTTAATGAAATTGGTATAGAGATGTCGGAGGCAACAATATATCGGTTAATCAAACAAGAAAACATTCCATTTAACCGCCCAAGTGCCGGCATTCTATTATTTAATCTGAATGCAATTGATGAGTGGTTATTACATGAAGACTATGGATCTATTTAATTAGGGGGTGTTGAAGTGAGCAATATTAAATGGATTAAGTTAAGCACCGCCATGTTCGATGATGAGAAAATAAGACTGATAGAAAAGCTTCCAGAAGCTGATACCATTCTTATCATTTGGATTAAGTTGCTTTCACAAGCTGGGAGAACAAATGCCAACGGTTATATTTATTTGAACGAAAATGTCCCTTATACGGAGGAAATGCTTGCTACTATATTCGATAGGTCACTCAATACAGTGAGACTTGCCTTAAAAACGTTAAGAGAGTTCGGGATGATCTTTATTGATGATGATTCCTTTATCCGGATATCAAACTGGGAAAAGCATCAAAATGTTGAAGGAATGGACCGTGTAAGAAAGCTGAATGCAGAGCGTAATAAAAGATATCGTGAAAGAAAGAAGCAGCAACTAATAGAAGATAAACCCGAGGACGTTAGCGTGACGTCACGTGACGGTACAGAAGAAGAACTAGATAAAGAACAAGATATAGAAATAGAAAAAGAACAAGAAAAAGATGTAGCGAAGATTGTTCAGTTTTGGGATGAAAACGGATTTGGTGTGAATAATATTCATGCAAAAAAACAGTTGTTGTTGTGGTTGGATGATTCTTCTTTTAAAGATCCTGGCGAAATCATTTTAAAAGCATTAAATATTGCTTGTGAAAATGATGCTAGACGACTTAAATATGCGGAAGGCATCTTAAAGAATTGGGAAAAGGAATCTTTACTAACCGTTGAAGAAATCGACCAGAATCACAAAACCCGAAATAAACAAGTTGTAAGTCAAATAGAGTACGATCCGAATAGAGATAGATTTTAGGAGGTGCTATCGATGGAAGCAGCTGGATCACTTCTTAAAAAGTCATTCCCTTTTAAAGAATGTCATGAAAAAGAATGTGAGCAATGTGGAAGTCTGTACAAATTATATGAAACACCTAAAGGCGTTCTTGGAGCATGTAAACATTGTATGGACCATCAACTATTAAAGGAGCTAAACGTGCCAACAAAAGAAGAAAGAGAAAGGCTAAAAGAAAAGCGGTTTATTGCAACTTTTGAACGAGTTACACACGATTTGAAGGAAGCAACGATTGATTCCTATATACCGACAGAAACATCACAGTCGAAAGCAAAAGAAGTAGCCAGACAATATGTCAAAACCTTTGATGGTGTTCATTCACTTCTGTTTAGCGGAAGTTGTGGCCTCGGAAAAAGCCATTTATCTTTTGCAATTACTAAAGAGCTGCGGCAAAAAGGTTATAAAACGCTCTATATAAAGGTCACTGATCTATTTGATTTTATCAAAAACACGTACAAACCTAATTCAAATTTAGATGAGATGCAGATCTTCAAAATGGCAGACGAGTTAGACTTGTTGGTGCTTGATGATATTGGTTCTGAATATGTAAAGGCAAACGAATATGGACATGAAAGCTGGGCATCTGATGTGTTGTATAAAATATTCGATATGCGACTCAATAAATCGGTTATTTGCTCAACGAATTACTCTGAAAAAATGCTTACTGAGAAATATGGAAATCACGGAGGCCGTATTATTGATCGGATGATGGACCTGACAAAAGCCGTACGCCTTGAAGGAGAAAGTTACAGACGAAAGGAGAGGTTTTAAATGTGGGAAGGAATGAAAAGTGTAATGGTATTTGACTCAAAGGATAGTCAAGAAGAAACCGAACGTAAATGGATTGAATGGAACCGGCATAAAAGCGCCGTTGGTGACAAATATGTACCAACGGCAGAGGAAACTAAAAAAAGATTAATAGAAGGCGAACGTCATGGTAAAAGATATGCCTAGTATCTTCTGACGTTCCCAACACATGCTTAGATATTATACCATTCATTGACGGATAGTTAAATAAAGGGTATGCGATTTAATTGGGGAGGCTTTATTTTGCGAGCTGTAAACAATACTGATAAAAAGGAAATTCAAATACAGGCAAGTTATTCAGAAGCACATTTTATTGGTGAAGCTCTTTCATCCCATCGGTTTCTTGTGCAGCGACTTTATGGGATGAATAGCGAAGAGGAAAAATATATCGATGAACTGTTGTATGCAATTAGAAATCCATCAGTTAAAAAGAGAAGGCATGAGAGCGAGAAAGATAGCTTAGAAATGGAAATTTGAAGTATGGAGGGGGGAACAACATGCTTGATGTGAATACGCAAATGCATGTTTATGAATACCTTGGAATAGAAAATGATCCTCTTTATAACAAAATAGCCGAATTAGAGGTCAATCAGTCTATCCAGATTCCTGAAACAAACATGCAAATAACAAAAAATAGATTTGGGATGTATGAAATTGTATCAACTGAACAGCACGAATGTTATTCATCGGCTCAATCTTTATATGAACAGATTAATGCTTTACTGAATGCCCTTCCCTTGGGAGGTTGTGAAAGAATTTAAGCAGAATGCGTGGGAGCTTTACTATAAATAATGAAAGGATGACGGTAAATGAATTTTGCTGCTGATATCGAAGGGGTTTTTACGAGAGAAGAAATAGAATCATTTCTAAGGGATGAACAACAATTTTATATTGACTATGCAGAGGAAAACTGGCTGAACCGATATTTCAAGGTAAAGGCGATGTCACAAAAAACACATGTACCAAGCATTACTTCCGTTATATCAGATATGCCAGGTGGTTCAAATCTTAATCATAGTAAAACAGAGCAATTTGCTCTGAAATCTATTCAAGCTAGTGAGTGGTTAGATACATTATTTTATGCAATGGAGTCGCTTACTTCAGCTGAACAGAAATTAATAGAAATGAAGTACATGAAGAAGCGTAATGATGGGTCCAGGTACAGTGATGAAGTCATTTATCCTCAATTGTTTATCGGAAAGACAAGATACTATGAGCTAAAAAAGGAAGCTTTAGAAATGCTGGGCAGAAATTTATATGGTTTATTTAGCGAGAGAGGATGGTCGTAATGGTTGTTTTGACGAAGGGGGTTAAGAAAACAGTATTAGCTATATTGTTGCTAATACTGTTTATTGCTTTCTTCACTTTATGTGGGATTGTATTTCTGGCTACACTCCAGTGGTTTATGCAAACTGAATTTTATCTGAGTATGGTTGGATCTGTTGAGTTTTGGATATGGGTGTTAGGTATTCCGTTACTTGTTTTATTTTTTGTGTTTTGTTCAAATATTGCTTAAGATTTTGTTGAATAGAGTT
Organism: Lentibacillus sp. JNUCC-1; assembly: GCF_009741735.1. Lineage (NCBI taxonomy): Bacteria > Bacillati > Bacillota > Bacilli > Caryophanales > Bacillaceae > Lentibacillus > Lentibacillus sp. JNUCC-1. Next base: position 5,524 of record NZ_WHOH01000002.1, on the reverse strand, counting down.
GTAACCTTAAATCCCTTTAGATATAATTACCTAAAGGGATTTGTTGTGCTGAAATAACATACCAGTATGCCACAAACGGGCCAGTTTGTTGAGGAAAAATTTAGAAGGGAAAATGGGGTGGGATGAAATATGATTGATGCTGGTTGGCTTAACATCGGCAGTTTGATTCTTGGGTTAGTAGCTTGGATAATCCCTGCTATTAATCTTGTGGAAAAAAAACAAAAGAATAATAAATGGGTTACTCTTACCATTATCAGTTTCAGCGCTTGCGCTATCGCAATATGTTTTCAAATCTTTTATAACCTTTACTTGGTAAAGATTGAAGACTTTGCTGCTCTGGCGGATACAATGCGCGGTGTAGCTGTTGCTTCAACGGTACTTGTCATTGTTACCATTTTATTAAATGTCTTTACGTTGTTTTTACATCGGAATAGGGGTGCTTTGTAAAACAATCGGGCGCTTTCCTTGAATAAGAAGGCGTCCTTCAATCAAACATGAATAAATTTCAATTCAATAAGCGTGCGCTTTCGCGGAATAAGGCAGTGCCAATCTGTATTGGTTTAGGGCCATTTTGTTGCATAAAGTAAAACGGAAATAGGGGGACTTAATATGGCCGATAATAAATTTCACAGGGCTTTTGGAGTTTATGGAATATTTGTGGAAGATGAAGAATTGTTAGTTATAAATAAGAATGGTGGACCATACATAAACCGTTTCGATTTACCTGGTGGAAGTTTGGAAGATGGCGAAACTTTATCGGAGGCTATGAAACGAGAATTCCTTGAAGAAACGGGTATTGAAATTGAAATTGTAAAAAACATTGGGGCTACGGATTTTAAGCTGCCTTGGATGTGGAAAGAGTTTACGGATGTCCATCATATTGCCGTCTATTACCTTGTGAGAAAAATTGGCGGGAAATTACAAACACCTGAACAATTTGAGGGGCAGGACTCATTAGGTGCCGTGTGGGTAAAAGAAAAAGATATTTCTTTTGAGAATGCTTCTCCATTAGTTCTAAAAGCGTTTGAATGGTTAAAGACAGAAGACTTGGGAATAGATGCTAATGTTTATACGGATTGGCAGGTTCTAAAATAAATCATCTTTGTTCCAGAATAGGGCGCCATTCTTGAATAAGGATTAGCGTGAGCATCATATATAAGGGTCATATTATTGAATAAAATAATCCATATACGATGAAAATAAAAAGAGATTCAGATGAGGGGGAATTCTTCTTATGATATTTGTACGGTTAAATAAAAGTTCACTGAATAAACTGGATAAGTAAAAAGGTAAATATCGTGGAATGGTAAAATTATATGAACAAAGACCCGAGAATAAACCATGCCACCGAATTAAAATAAACAATCGCAAAACTGTTAATGAGATATGTGTATTTGGTTAGAAATTAAAGTCTATTTAATAGAAGGTTGGAAAAATCAATAGTATAATAAAATCATAGGAATTAATATTGATTATTCCTTCAATATAGTATTCTTATAACTATTTTCTACTAATTAAGCAGGAGGTAATATCCAATGAAAGCTGCAGTCTGGTATGGAAAAAAAGACTTACGGGTAGACGAAATAGAACTAAAACAAACGAAAGATACCGATGTTAAAGTAAGGGTAGCTTGGGCAGGTATTTGTGGCAGTGATTTACATGAGTATGAAGAGGGACCGGTGTTTGTACCAAATGAAAAAGAGGATCCGTTAACTGGAGAAATCGCTCCGCTAACCATGGGGCATGAATTTGCAGGTGTTATTGAAGAAGTAGGTCCAAAGGTGACAAAATATAAAGTTGGCGATAGAGTAGCAATTAATCCAACAATCACTTATGGAAATAAGCCGGAAGACCTTGATCCTTATGATGGGTTTAGCTTTATTGGTCTTCACAGTGACGGTGGTTTTACTAAATACGCAAATGTACCGGAAGATAACGTTTATCTACTTCCAGAATCTTTAACACTACAGGATGGAGCTTTAGTAGAACCAACTGCGGTTGCCGTACAAGCTGTAAAAGAAGGGAAACTGCAGTTTGGTGATACGGTAGCTGTATTTGGTGCAGGTCCAATTGGTTTAATGACAATTATTGCAGCTAAAGCTGCTGGTGCCAGCAAGATTATTGCTTTAGATTTGTCGGAAACTAGAATTGAGAAAGCAAAAGAATTAGGAGCAACCCATGTCGTTAACTCTAGCGAACAAGATGCTGTTACAGCGATCAAGGAAATTGTTCCAGATGGAGTAGATGTTTCCTTTGAAGTTGCCGGAGTAGCACCAACATTTAAACAAGCAATTGATTCAACAAGAGCACGTGGAACAATGGTTATTGTGTCTATATTTGCTAGGGAGATTGAATGGAATCCAATACAGCTTACAAATACAGGTGTAAAAGTTACATCAACAATCGCATATACACCTACTACATTCCAACAAACTGTAGATTTAATGGGAACAGGACAATTAAAACCACAGGGAATTATTACAGACCAAATTCAATTGGATGATATTGTTGAAAATGGATTCGAAGCATTGACAAACGATAAATCACAAGCAAAAATAGTAGTTGAATTAAGTGGTGAGAAATAAAATGTATTATTTAACCCTGAGTAGCAGCTGTTACTTGGGGTTTTGTTATCACTGTCAGCTAGGTCCAGGTAGATAAATTAGCGAAGTGATATTGAACTCTTCTTTAAGAAGAATATTGACGATATTCTGCAATACCAGCTAATAGTAGAAGTGGATAATTCCATTAACGGGCGCGCGCGACAAGCTTTGCTATAAACGCTACCAAGCGTGAAAGGCGGAGAATTCATAAATGAATTCTAACTTTACAACCAAGGAAGGGAATGACGGAACCATGTTTCCCAAAACCATCCCGTCAATACTCCTGCATGCGTTGTGACTGACAGGTTACAGGGTTTGAAGTACAGGTGGATAAGGCAGAACGAAGGCTGAAGCCACTCCCACGGAGAAGGTATGCCAACGGATATGCCCTACGGCTGAAAAACTGGATATGGTGAGAATGGCTTCAAAGATATGGAGCTGACGAATAACCGAATATACAGGTCTAAAGTTTGAACATAGGGAAACTTATGTCCCATCCCCCCTCTGTTAGGATAGTTGTCGTACGAGGCAAACGTGGTATGATTAACTAAATAACACGGAGGTCATCGTAATGACAAATAATGGGATACGTTATTCAGAAGAACGAAAGGCTGCGATAGTGAAGCGGATGATGCCACCACAAAATGAATCCGTAAAGGCATTAAGTGAGGAAGTAGGTATTTCCGACGCAACGTTGTATAAATGGCGGAAAGAGGCCAGGGAGTCAGGTGCGGCAACACCTGGAAACGGACAAAACAGCGACCGTTGGAGCAGTGAAGATAAGTTTTGATTGTTATGGAAACATATGCCATGAATGAGGAAGAGATAGCGGAGTATTGCCGCAAGAAAGGCTTGTACCGTGAACAGATTAATGCTTGGCAACAAGTTTGTCTTCAGGCAAACGGCAATGCTTTTAACCAAGCCAAAGCGTTAACTGGACAACTAAAAGAGGAAAAACAGCGATCCAAAACATTGGAAAAGGATCTTCAAAAAAAGGAGAAGGCGCTGGCAGAAGCTGCCGCATTGTTACTCCTAAGAAAAAAGGCCCGAGCGATTTGGGGGGACCAAGAGGACGAATGATAGGCCCACCAGATCGCGCACGTGCCGTGGAATTGATTCAAGAAGCTAATCGAAATGGCGCACGTCTTTCAAAGGCATGTGAAGAATTGCATATTCATGTGCGGACCTATCAGCGGTGGGTGTCTGAAGGCGATGTCAAAGTCGATCAGCGCCCGCATGCCAAACGGCCCACGCCTAAAAATAAACTATCGGAAGAAGAAAGGGCAGAAATTTTAGAAGTTGTGAACCGAGAAGAATATGCCGATTTACCTCCTACTCAGATTGTGCCGCAACTGGCCGATCAGGAGAAGTATATCGCATCTGAATCGACCTTCTATCGCGTACTGCGTGAAGAAGAAATGCAGAATCATCGTGGCCGCAGTCAGAAGCCCAAAAGACGGGTTCCTGAAAGCCATCTAGCAACTGCGCCGAACCAAGTTTGGACATGGATATCACATGGCTTGGGGGGCCTGTGAAAGGACTGTTCTACCGACTGTATTGATTCTTGACCTGTTCAGTCGCAAAGCTGTGGTTGGGAAGTATGGGAATCAGAGGAGGCCCAATACGCTGAGAAACTCGTAAAGAAAGCTGTGCTTAAAGAGGGATAAAAGGCAGCCCTTGGTACTACACTCTGATAATGGCAGCCCTATGAAGGCCGCGACATTCCTTGGGTTACTTGAGACCTTGGGCATTCAAAGCTCGTTCTCTAGGCCGCGCGTAAGCAATGACAATCCATTTTCGGAGGCAATGTTCCGCACACTTAAGTACCTCCTGAGTTCCCTCATAAAGGGTTTGCTTCCTTGGAGGATGCGAGAAAGTGGCAGGACAGTTTATTAAGTGGTACAACGAGGTTCATTTACACAGCGGTTTAAATTTCGTGACCCCTGCACAATGCCATAGTGGAGAATTTAAAGATATATTGGCAAAAAGGCATGACGTATATGAACAAGCAAAGCAACATCATCCAGAACGCTGGGGCGCAAGAAACACAAGGGTTGGTCACCTCATGAAGAGGTTGCATTGAATCCTATGCGTGAAGAGACTTTATTGGCTATAGGAGATTAATAGAATGGGTTTTTTATCACCTGATGATTTGAAATGAAAGAATGGTTTCCCTTTCATTTCAAATCATCAGGCAGCAAGCAAAGCGCGGTAGCTATGGTCATATGGCGTGAAATTTAAAGAAGCTAAACTGCTTCATGCGACAACTATGTTGACAAACACCGCATCCAACGATGGGTGAGTGGTGTGCAGTAAAAATGCGCCCTATGAAACACGCTATACCGAACAAAGGCGGTATCCAGCTCACAGGCTTCCAGGGGACACCTAAGTTCAGTACGGATAGCTAGGTTGTAAGGGACTTGGAAAACAAGGAACGTTGAAACAAGGACTGTCATCCGAAACGTTTGCTATAAGACTTATGCCGAAGGGCATTTATCCTTGTGAGGGTAGGGGCATGACTGATGAATTTCCTGTAATGGGAATGGAGGAACAGCCCCAAGTCTAATAAAATGAAAAGTTATTTTCCATACGTGCATTGCACCGGTCGGGTAGGAACGTGGGAACATCACTCCAACAGGAGGGATGCCACAGTGCAAGCTTTACGATATTGGGATTACTACGATATGACGGAAACGTTTACGGATTTATATGATAAAAGTTTGAATCAACAAGCTTTTTCACATCTTTACGATGTTATCATATCAAGAGAAAATATCTTGCTTGCTTATCGTACTATCAAGTCCAACAAAGGTCTAAGACACCTGGAACGGATAGAAGAACGATAAGTGATATGAAAAAATGGTCTGAAGAAAAACTCATGATGGAAATCCGAAACCAGCTAGAAAACTATTGTCCGAAAA